>NZ_CP060139.1:932500-935000 GCF_014524565.1 Croceimicrobium hydrocarbonivorans
CCTATCAACGTCCTGATCTCGAACGACCCTTAAAAGAAATCTCATCTTAGGGCGAGTTTCGCGCTTATATGCTTTCAGCGCTTATCTCATCCAAACATAGCTACCCTGCGATGCAGCTGGCGCCACAACAGGTGCACTAGAGGTTTGTCCGACTCGGTCCTCTCGTACTAAAGTCAGCTCCCTTCAAATTTCTAACGCCCGCAATAGATAGAGACCGAACTGTCTCGCGACGTTCTGAACCCAGCTCGCGTGCCACTTTAATGGGCGAACAGCCCAACCCTTGGGACCTTCTCCAGCCCCAGGATGTGACGAGCCGACATCGAGGTGCCAAACCCCCCCGTCGATGTGAGCTCTTGGGGGAGATCAGCCTGTTATCCCCGGAGTACCTTTTATCCTTTGAGCGATGGCCCTTCCATACGGAACCACCGGATCACTATGCTCTGCTTTCGCACCTGATCGACTTGTAGGTCTCACAGTTAAGCGCCCTTATGCCATTGCACTCTACGCACGGTTACCAAGCGTGCTGAGGGCACCTTTAGAAGCCTCCGTTACTCTTTTGGAGGCGACCACCCCAGTCAAACTACCCACCAAGCACTGTCCCCCGATGACGGGGTTAGGCTTCAAATAAACAAAGGGTGGTATTTCAAGGTTGACTCCACAACACCTGGCGATGCTGCTTCAAAGTCTCCCACCTATCCTACACATTGTTTATCCGAAGTCAATACTAAGCTGTAGTGAAGGTTCACGGGGTCTTTTCGTCCCATTGCGGGTACTCGGCATCTTCACCGAGACTACAATTTCACCGAGCTCATGGCTGAGACAGTGCCCAGATCGTTGCACCATTCGTGCAGGTCGGAACTTACCCGACAAGGAATTTCGCTACCTTAGGACCGTTATAGTTACGGCCGCCGTTTACCGGGGCTTCAATTCAATGCTTCTCCGAAGATAACATCTCCTCTTAACCTTCCGGCACCGGGCAGGTGTCAGACCCTATACATCATCTTTCGATTTCGCAGAGTCCTGTGTTTTTGATAAACAGTCGCCTGGGCCTTTTCACTGCGGCCTCTGTTGCCAGAGGCGCCTCTTCTCCCGAAGTTACGAGGCTATTTTGCCTAGTTCCTTAGCCATGAATCACTCGAGCACCTTAGGATTCTCTCCTTGACTACCTGTGTCGGTTTGCGGTACGAGTTGTATATACCTGAAGCTTAGAGGTTTTTCTTGGAAGTCTGATTAGGTCCATATCTCATCATCCGAAGACTCCGAGTACTATCACCTTCGACAAGCTCTGCGGATTTACCTACAGTGCCTATATCTACTGGCTTCAACGTACTATTCCGTCAGTACGCAGGACTTTCACTACTCCGTCACCCCATCGCAGTATACACAAGTACGGGAATATTAACCCGTTTTCCATCGACTACCCCATTCGGGTTCGCCTTAGGTCCCGACTAACCCTGAACCGATTAGCGTTGTTCAGGAAACCTTAGTCTATCGGTGAGCAGGTTTCTCGCCTGCTTTATCGTTACTTATTCCTACATTTTCTTTTCTAGCCGCTCCAGCAAACCTTACAGTTCACCTTCGACGCAACTAGAATGCTCCCCTACCCATCTTTCGATGCTATTGCTTCGGCAGTATGCTTAATGCCCGATTATTATCCACGCCCGATCGCTCGACTAGTGAGCTGTTACGCACTCTTTAAATGAATGGCTGCTTCCAAGCCAACATCCTAGCTGTCAAAGCAATCAGACCACGTTTGATCAACTTAGCATACATTTGGGGGCCTTAGCAGATAGTCTGGGTTGTTTCCCTCTCGGACAAGGACCTTAGCACCCATGCCCTCACTCCCAAGTATATTTAGTAGCATTCGGAGTTTGACAGGATTTGGTAGGCGGTGAAGCCCCCGCATCCAACCAGTCGCTCTACCTCTACTAAACTAAACTTGAGGCTGCACCTAAATGCATTTCGGGGAGAACGAGCTATTTCCCAGTTTGATTAGCCTTTCACCCCTACCCACAGCTCATCCAAAGACTTTTCAACGTCAACTGGTTCGGTCCTCCACTCTGTGTTACCAGAGCTTCAACCTGGCCATGGGTAGATCACCGGGTTTCGCGTCTACCCCCACTAACTAAACGCCCTATTCAGACTTGCTTTCGCTTCGGCTGCTTGGCTGAACCAATTAACCTCGCTAGTGAGGAGTAACTCGTAGGATCATTATGCAAAAGGCACGCCGTCATCCCTAATGGGACTCCGACCGCTTGTAAGCGTACGGTTTCAGGAACTATTTCACTCCCTTATTCAGGGTACTTTTCACCTTTCCCTCACGGTACTAGTGCACTATCGGTCTTTCAGGAGTATTTAGCCTTATCAGATGGTTCTGACAGATTCACACAGGATTTCTCGTGTCCCGCGCTACTCAGGATACCACTACCATTTATTCAATATTACCTTTACGGGACTTTCACCCTCTTTGGTTGGCTCTTCCAAAACCATTCAAGTTCTT